>DASXGW010000006.1 GCA_036488875.1 Candidatus Baltobacteraceae bacterium
ATCGTCGGCGCCATCGCCGGCGGGTAGGAAATGGACGTCCTCGTGCATATTCTTGAGTTCATAAAGAGGAGGGAATCGCCGTGGCTGGGACGCCTCGTTATCGCCTAGCGTTCTTCACCGTCGCCTTCGGGGCGCTCGCCGTGCTCTGCACCACTGCAGCGCCGGCCGCGCTCGACTTGGCAATTGGCGACAAGAAGACCGTTTCCAATCAATCGAACAGCGACTGTAACGCGCGCGCTGAAAGCGCGCTGACCACCGTCATCTCGCGACCGGACCAAATCAATCCAGGCGAGTGGCGCGCCATCGCGACCGTTCAACCGCCGGCCACGCCGCCGCAGGCCGCTTCGATTCACTGCTATCCCGACGGCAACGGCTACTTTGCGACCTTCGAATGTGCCGTCGAAATCCCGCCGAGTCCAGTGTCGGCCACGGACTTGTGCGCGAAGCTCGGCGCAGCGTTCGACGCCAAACAATCCGCGTTCGGAACGAGTCCGAACGCCGGGGGTAAGCAATGATACGGAACGGGCGTAGCTCCACCGCCATCCTCTTCGCCGTACTCGCGATTTGCGTCGCGATTCCGGCTCGCGCCGGCGTGGATCTTAATACCGGAATACGGTACGTCTACGAGGGCATGACCGTCGACCAGTGCGGCGCGAAGGCGAAAACCGCGCTCGAATCCTACCTCGGCAGTGCGACGGAGAAAAGTCCCGGCAGCGGCGACTGGCAGGCCTATTCGAAGCCCAACGCCTCGGGCCAGAATACGGCCGGCGCCATGGTCATCTGTACGGCGGTCGGCAAGAGCATCGTCGCCACCTTTACGTGCGCGGTGCAAAGCCCGGGCAGCGCATTTGATGCGGGCTCGCTTTGTCTCAACATCGCGCACAACTTCTCCGGCAAGACCGTAACGGCGCTTGCGACGCCAACGCCGCCGCCGACCGGATGCGCCACGACCAATCTCGTCGGCACCTGGGTCTCCGATAGCGATTCAAAAGTCGTGCTAAAGATGGATACCGACGGAAATCTGAGCGATCCCGACGGCGTTTCCGGGAACTGGTACCTCGTGGGCAACACCGTAACGCTCACGTACTACGGCAACAAAACGCTCAAGCTGTCGGCTGACGGCAAGCACATGAGCGGATCGGGAGCGAGCTATACGCGCAAGTGCTGAGCCGGCTACCCTACCGGCGTAAGAGCGCTTGCCGCGTTAATCGACGGCTCGCGCCGGGTAGTTTACGCCCGCTATGGCAAATGAAATAAAGAAGACCGTTAAAAACGTGCGCGATGCCGTCAAAGAAGGCGTGCACCGCGGAAACGCCGACGTAGAACGCGAGAATCGCGAAGAGTACGGCGATCTCATGACTCCAGGCGAGAAAGCCGGATCGGTTGGACGCGAAGCCACCGAGGACGTAAAGGCCGAGGTGGACCGAGCTAAACGGAAGGTACGCGAGTCGACGTAACGGCGATCAACCCGCACGTCTCCGCAACGGCCTCGGGCGAATGCGTCAAAACCGACGCCACCTGCCCGGGGTCGGTTTTTTCCCCGCTGGACAAACCAAACCACGCGTTTCTTCCCGCGTCCTTTGCCATATAGAGCGCCCGATCGGCCAGCGCGACGACCTGCTCCCACGAGAGCGCTACGGGTTCCGTCTCGACGAACGGAAAGGCCGCAAAGCCGATTGACACCGTCTTGAGCAGCCACTGCCCGCCGCCGATCGAAAACGGAGTTCGAGCGATTGCTTCACGTAAGCGTTCGGCGATCTCGGGCGCGTCGTTCCGCGAGGTCGCGCGCGTAACGGCCAAAAACTCCTCGCCGCCCCAGCGGACCACGTAATCGGAAGAGCGGAATACCGACTCGAGACGGTCGCGCATCTGTGCTAGGACGCGGTCCCCCGCGGCGTGACCGAGCTCGTCGTTGACTGCCTTGAAATGATCGACGTCGACGATGAAAAACACCAAGTCGGTCTTTTGCCGCAGCGCGAGTGCGACGTCTTCGTCGATGCGCTGCACGAGAAACCGGCGATTGAACAACCCGGTAAGCGTATCGGTGATCGTCATTCGCTCGAGCGCGGTATTGGCTTGGGCTAACTCAAACGTGCGCCGCTCGACGATCGCTTCGAATCGTTCGGCGCGGCTGCGCAAGATGGCGGTGCGTCCCCGCACGAACGCGACGATCGCTGCAATGAAGAGCGCCGCGGCGAAGAGCTTGAACCACCACGTCTCAAACCATGCCGGCATCGCGCGCACGTGCAGCGCGACCACGTTCGGACTCCACTCGCCCGACCGATTGGTAGCCCGCACGAGCAGCGTGTACTCACCCGGAGCGAGATTCGTGTACGTCGCGACACGGTGACTCGAATTGGCGTCGATCCAGTCGCTATTGTACCCTTTGAGGAGATAGCTGTAGTGCAGCAGCTGCGGCGCGGAATAGTCCAAGGCGGCGAACTCGACAGTGAGATCCCGCGCTCCGGGTTCGAGTCGAACGTCGGTGGTTTGGCTCCATACCGGAACCGTGCGATCCCCGGTTCGCAGTGCGGTGATCGCCACCGGCGGCGCGTAATGCCACGTTGCCGAAGCGTTGGGCGTCACGATGGTAACGGCATACATTCCGGCAAAAAATGACGTGCCGTCGTTCGCGCGAGCCACCGACCGGCTCCAGAATTCGCTTTCGGCGATGCTCACCGGCGGACCCAAGGGCAGACCCCGCATTCGCTGTGGATCGATGCGCACCATCGAGCCCGGCGCGCTCGCCCAAACGGTGCCGTTTGCGTCGACCGTTAAACCATCGACGTTTCCGGGCACGCCGTCGGACTGGTCCATGTGACGAACGGTCATGCTTCCGTCGGACCATTCCGTGAGCACGTTCAGCGGACCGCCGATGGCGCCGGCCCAAATGCGGCGGCTTTGGTCCTCTGCGAGCGAACTCATGGTTCCGGCTCCAAGCGACCCGAGGTTGCCGTCGTCGTGAACGAAGCGCGTGACCAAACCGGTCTCGGGATCGATGCGATTGAGACCGTTGGCCGTGCCCGCCCAGATCCGGCCGTCGATATCTTCGTAGAGCACCGTCACGAAATCGTTCGAAATGGAACGCGGTCCGGAGCCGCGCCGGAAACGCGTCACCTTCCCGCTTCGCTGGTCCCATTCCGTGACGCCCGAGCTGGAGCCCGCCCACAGGCGATCTCCGTCTTGCAGCAGCGAAAAGCTTCGGCGCACCTGCTGATATTCACCGGACGGACATTCGATTGCCGCTTGCGCGGCCTGAAGCCGGCAAACGCCCGCGATCGTACCGATCAGCAGCGTACCGTTACTCTGAGCTAACGCCGATATGCTCGGGCGATCGGGAACGCTCAACGCGCCGCCGGCGCCGCTGCGCGGATCGAAGCGCACGACGTCGTGCGACCCACCAGCCCAAAGTGCGCCGTCGCGCCCGGCTGCGACCGCGCGCACTCCCAAGTTACCGACGCCAAGAATATCGCTCGACGACAGCTCGTAGATACCGCGATTGAGCGGATTGTGCGCGAGCAATCCGCCGGGGCCGTTAGCAATCCAAATCAAACCCGATCGGTCACGCACAAACTGCCACACGTCGCCCGGCATGTACCCGCTCGGGTTCGCGCGATCGACCGTAACGCGATGAACGCGGCTCGCCGCCGCATCGATAATCGATATCGCTCCGCCGGTACCCGCCCAGATCTTTCCGGGTGTCGCTTCGATCAACGTCCATTGCTCGCCCGGAGCCAGCGACGCATCGCCGTTCGACGCGTACGTCGTTACCGAGCGCCGGTCGGCTGCGATCGCGTAGACCGCGTTCACGGCCCCCGCCCACATGCGACCGCGCACGTCCTCGTACAAGCTAAAGAAGGTTCCCGGATTGTTACGCTCGCCCGCATTGGTGACGAATCGCCGAAACGTGCGCGCTCCCGCGGGGCGATAAAACAGTCCGCGCACCGTCGCGACCCAAATCGCGCCGTTTCGATCGGTACGAATCGCCTCTACGCGCCGATCGCCCTCGCCACCCGACCCGAGCGGCTCGCACGCGAAAACACCGCTCTGCGGATCGAACGAGTCGAGCCCGGCATCGCCGCCGATCCAGAGCCGGCTCCCAACGCGCGCGAGCGCGATAACGGCCGAGCTCCTGGGACCGCGTACGCCCTTTCCGTCGGGCGCCCAGTTCGTGAACGTTCCCGACGTTTCGTCGAGGCTGGTCAGCCCGTTGGAGGCGGTTCCGATCCACAGCCGCGGGCCGTCGGCCAGCAACGCCTCCACGCCCGCAGGAGCGGCCGCGTAGCCGGCTCCCGGCGTAAATGGGACAAACGCATACCCGTCGTAGCGTGCCAATCCGCCCGGCGTACCGACCCACAGAAACCCCGCTTCATCTTGTGCGACCGCGTACACGGCGGGTTGCGGCAGCCCTTGCGCCTCAATTCGGGTGAAGACCGGGTCGGCAATAGTCGCCCACGGCGACTCCGCCCGGACCGCGCCGCAGCCCAGGAAAACAAAAAGGACGAACGCCGTGAATACGCGCCCCATGACCCGTCGTTTTCTACGGCGGCCCAGTATAGCCCGGCTTGTACGGTCCTTCGAAACCGTTGGGCATGACCGGCAACGGACGTGGCGGCCGCGTGAAGTCGAAGTCCGCGCGAAGGTCGCCTAGCTGGGGCGCGTTTTCGGGAACGGTCGGACGCGCATCGGGACGGCCGTCGGTTTTCGGATCGATCCGTTCGCCGTCGAGGAAATCGTCTTCGATGAATTTCACGTAGGCGTCGTGGCTGAGCGTTTGGTGATCGACGAAACCCTTACGCGCATAGGCACTGATGACCAATGCCGGCACGCGCAATCCATAGCCGAACGTATTGACGTCGGGCGGCACGACGTGGTCGTAGAAACCGCCCCAGTCGTCCCAGCTCAAAAAGATCGCGGTGGAATCCCAATACTTGCTGCGCGCGATGGCGTTCACGATGCCCGCGACGTAGGCTTGACCGGCGCTCAGCAATCCCGGAGGATGTTCGCTGTAGCGATTTGACGGCGCCAGCCAAACCACCGACGGCAGATTCCCATTAGCGAGATCTCTAAAAAACAACGACGTGTCCTTGATGTTGCCGAGCTCGCCGTCTTCTTTCACGTCGACGAACGCCGGAAGCGGATTCCAAATGCTCGGCGTTCGTGCCGTTTGCGGTTTGAGCTTGCAGCTCGCCTGATCGCCGTCGCAGTCGGGCTCGAATCCGTCCATCACGTAGTACGCCCACGAAACGCGATGCGCGTGCAGCAAGTACGTGAGATCGGTCCACGGCGACGACGGGCGACCGGGCACCCAATATCGCCGCGGCATGATGTCGTGCGGCTTTTCGTCGTTATCGGTGAACCGGCGATCGGACACGCAGCTCATTGGGTCCGTTGCGCTCTTACACTTGGCGGCCCATTCCGACACCATGTAGACGTGCAGCGGCAAACTCCACGATCGTACCGGCGCGAACATGCGATCCTGCAGCACGAAGTCGCGCGCGTAGGCCCAATACGTCGGTAACTCGGCTTCGGTATGATAGCCCATCACCGTCTCTTCGTGTCCCTTGACCGCGCACGTCGGTATGTCGGTAGGGCAGCCGCCTGGGCCCTGGAGATTTTCCATCACTTGAATGAAGCCGTCCATTTTACCGCCGTCGATGACCACGTCGGCGGCGTGCGCGCTGTGCGGACCGCCGGTATTTTCGTCACCGGTCTCGTGATACGGACGAACGCACGGCCTCCCCGGCAGACTAGGCATGCACGCCACCGGAACGCCGCCGTTCATGGCGATGCCGTCGGCGCCCGGATACGTTCCGAAGTAACTGTCGAACGAGCGATTCTCTTGCATGATGATGACGACGTGCTGAATTTTATGAATATCGCCGGCACTCTCGCGCGGCGGTGCGGCCCCTGCGAGGAGCGGCAACGCCAACAGGGCTGCAGCTAGGCGGCTAAGCACGCGCATCAAAAGAGCCGCGGCTGCACGACGATGGCTTCTTCGAGCTCGAGCAGCGCGCGCTTGAGCGGCAAACCGCCGCCGAAGCCTACCAACTCGCCGTTGCTGCCGATGACGCGATGGCATGGAATCACGATCGGTATGGGATTCGCGCCGTTGGCTCGTCCTACTGCCCGTGCGCCGTTAACGAGGCCGAGTTCGTCGGCGATGGCGCCGTACGATAGGGTCCGTCCGTACGGAATATCGCACAGCCGTTTCCAGATCTGCAGCTCGAACGGCGTTCCGTGCGGCTCGAAGCGGAGATCGAACGTCCGGCGCTTGCGCGAAAAATACTCGTCGAGTTGTTTTCGCGCACGGTCGAGACCGGTTGCGGCCGCTCGCGTGGGGTTCGGGGTCGACTCTTTGCGCCTTGCACGGCCCGGCAGCCACGTTTCGACGAGAATGCCGTCGGCGTCGACCGTTACGTGCATCGGCCCAAACGCGGTTTCCAGCTCGCCCCGGTACAGTTCCACGCAGCTTTGACCGCGCGGGGCGAGCGCCGGGTTGCGTCACCGCAGTGAAACCAATCCCCGCGGCGAAACGCCGCCCGATGGTTCCGCTGCTCGTCGCCCTGGGCGATTCCATTACCTACGGGTGGGCGCTGCCGCATCCGTCGACGCAAAACTATGCCGCGCTCTATGCCCGCCGTACGGGCGATCGGCTCGTCAACCTCGCGGTGCCCGGATATACCTGCGCGCAGGTGCGCGTGCGGCTCTCGAAAATGCCCGCCGGTGCGGCGACGGTGATTCTCAACTGCGGCACCAACGATATCGGCGGATTCGGCGCAACCAAGGGCCATCTGCCGACCGGCCATCATCGCATCCCGCCCGCGACAACGAGCGAACTGTTCTCGGCGGAGAAAGATTATAAAGACATCGTCTCGACGATTCGGAGAAAAGAACCGCGCGCCCGAATCATCGTGCTGACCATTCGGCACTGGCAGCGCATGACCGGACCTGAAGACCCGCGCTTTGCCAAGGACGTCACTACTTGGAACGCCATGATTCGCAAGAGCGGCGTAAACGTCGTCGATATTGCTGCCGACCCGCGAATGTACCAAGGGGCCTACTTCAAACCCGACCTCATCCATCCGAACGTGGCCGGAAACGCCGCGATCGCAAACGACGTCCTCTTCGCTCAGCCAAAATGAAACTTCGCGTCATCCTTAGAGCGTTACCCGGTGTGTTAGCCGTCCTGTTGGCCGGCTGTGCGCGCGCTCACGTCGCGACGTCTCCAGTCGTTCGTCTGGCTCCCGCCTGCGCGCGGCAAGCCATTCATCTCACGATCGTCGGCGATAGCCTCGCACGCGGCTGGGGCGCGAGCGCTCCGAAAGATACGTTCGCCGCGCTCATCTATTCGGACGTCCGGCGACGGCATCCCAATGCGACGATGCGCAACCTCGGAAAGCCGGGTGCAACGACGGACGAGATCGCGGCCACCGAAGTTTCGCACCTTCACGCTGACGGGTGTTCTCTGGTCGTCGTCATCGCCGGTGCAAACGACGTGCAAAAGCTCTACACCCCGCATCATTTTTGGACGAGCTATACGAAGCTTCTTGCGAACGTGCGATCCCGCTTGCCCGATGCCGGAATCGTCGTTATCGGCCTTCCCGATGTTTCGTTGAGCCCACGAATTCCATGGGCTCTCAAGCCGCTCGAGTCGTGGTTATCGCGAAGTGGGAGCGCATCGATCGCCGCGTCGGCACGAACGTACGGCGCCGCTTTCGTACCGCTCTACTCGCTTTCCCACAAAGAATCATCCCGGGCGAAATCCTTGCTGAGCGGCGACGGCCTGCATCCGAACGATGCAGGCTACCGCATCATGGCCAGTGCGGCTTTACCGTCGGTCATGATGGTGGCGCAGTCGACCCGGTAACCTTCAACGAGTTCGGTCTGCGCGGCGGCAGACCGCGTTCGATTCGAATACCTCGAGAAAGATGCGATGCGCGTTGGCCTCATGAAAAGCTCGCCCTCGCTCCCATCCCTCTTTCTCGGGCCTTCGAGAGGCGTCCAATATGGTATACTGCCGGGGTGCGCGCTGGGGCGCATCCCGTCCGCGGAAAGGACCGAGTCCACCCTCGTTCTTACGTTGATTGAGAACGCACCTTGAAGCCTGATAATGCGGACGCCGGGCATTCGAAAGGACGTTCTCCGTGCCAGTGCGACAATTGCCGGCTCAGCCGAGCATAGAGCAACTCAAGACCCAGGCGAAAGATCTGTTGCGTGCGCAGCGCGCCGGTTCGCCTCAAGCCCTGCAACGCTTCAGAGAGTTTCATCCAAAGTTCCGTCGAGCAAACGATACGGAGATTGCGCAGGCTTGGCTGAAGCTCAGCGACGCGCAATATGCCGTTGCGCGAGAATATGGATTCGCCTCCTGGCCCCGGTTGAAGGTCCGCGTGAGCGATCCGGCGCCTGTCGATCTTAGCCTTCCGCAGCATCTTCGGATTAAGGACGCCCCGTTTCGTCGCGCAGTCGATCTTCTCGACACGGGCGATGTTGAAGGCTTGCGCGCATACTTGCGCGCGAATCCGGAAATCGTTCGGCGCCGCATCTCGTTCGAGGGCGGCAACTACTTCCAAAATCCGACGCTCCTCGAATTCGTCGCAGAGAATCCGACCCGCCACGGGCACCTTCCGAAAAACATCGCCGAGGTCGCACGCGTCATTTTGGAAGCCGGCGGCAAAGAAGACCGCGAAAGCGTCGATTCGGCGCTGGATCTCGTTGCTTCCAGCAACGTCGCGCGGGAAAGCGGCGTGAAATCGGCGCTCCTCGACGTCTTGTGCGATTATGGGGCCAACCCCGGTAACGCACACTATGTAGCGGCCCTCTTCGGCGAGTTCGACGCCGTTCGCAAGTTGGTGCAGCGCGGAACGAAGATCGATCTTCTCGTCGCTACCGAGCTCGGATTGATCGATGAGGCGGCGCGACAACTCCCCATCGCCGACACCGAAACGCGCCACAAGGCGCTCGCAATGGCGGCGCAGCACGGTTACGTCGACATCGCTCGCCTGCTACTGGACGCCGGTGAAGACCCGAACCGGTTCGCGCCCGTCGGCGGTCACTCGCATTCGACCCCGCTGCATCAGGCAGCTTTAGCCGGTCATGAACCTACGGTCCGCCTGCTGGTCGAACACGGCGCCGTGACGAGCGTTCGCGACATTTTGCACGACGCCACCCCGCTCGAATGGGCGCGATACGCCAAGCAATCGAAAGTCGCCGAGTATCTCGAGACGGTGACGCCCGATGAACACGCTGATTGACGCACCTGCTAGAACGGTTCGCGAGCGCCGACCGGCGAATGTGTCCTTATGCGTCTTCTTCTTGCAACTTTCGCCGCTCTAACGCTTGCCGTCTTGGCGACCGTCCCCGCCCCGAGTGCGCCCGAAAATCCCTTGATGCAGCCGAGCACGTTACCCTTCGGCGCGCTGCCGTTCGATCGCATCGGCGACGGCGACTATCAACCGGCGATCGAAGCCGGGATGCAGCAGCAGCTAAAAGAGATCGACGTCATCGCAAATAACGCCGCCCCGCCGACATTCGATAACACGCTGGTTGCGATGGAGAAGTCGGGGCGCCTGCTGCATCGGGCGATGGGTGCCTTCAGCGTTGAGGTCGCCACGAACAGCGATCCGGCGCTGCTGCACGTGCGGCAAACCATCGCGCCGGAGTTGGCGGCTCAGAGCGACGCGATCTATCTCAATCCGAAGCTTTTCGCGCGCGTGAAGGCAGTTTACGACAGTTTGGATCGGCTCAAGCTCGATCCGGAGTCGCGCCATCTCGTCGTAACCTACTACCGGCGCTTCACGCACGCGGGCGCGGGCCTCTCTTCAGCAAAACAGGCGCAATTGAAGCAGCTCGACCAGCAGCTGGCCACGCTGCAAGCCGGCTTCGAGCGCAAGCTGCTGGCGGCCACGGCCGCAAGCGCGCTGGTCGTCAAAAACAAGGACCAGCTCGTGGGCCTTGGCGACAGTGCGATCGCCGCCGCGGAGCAGGCGGCCAAAGCAAAAGGGGATCCCGGCGGTTACCTGATCGCGCTGCAAAACACGACGCAGCAGCCCGCGCTCACGCTGCTGCAGGATCGCGCCACGCGAAAACAGCTCTTTGATAACTCGTGGACGCGCACCGAGCGCAACGACGACAACGATACCCGTTCGACGATCGTGCAAATGGCAAAACTGCGCATGCAGAAAGCACAGCTGCTCGGCTATCCGGATTTCGCGGCGTATCAGCTAACGCAAGAAATGGCACAGACGCCGGCCGCCGTGGAGACGTTTCTGCGCGGTCTCATCGGACCCACGCGCGTGAAGGCCGGGCAAGAAGCCGCAGAGATTCAAGCGCAAATCGACCGCAGCGGCGAGCACTTTGCGCTGCAGCCCTACGACTGGGACTACTACGCGGAGCAGGTTCGCAAGGCGAAGTATAACGTCGACGATAACGAGATCCGGCCGTATTTCGAGCTCAACAACGTGCTGCAGAACGGCCTCTTCTATGCGGCGAATCAGCTCTACGGCATCACGTTCAAAGAACGCCACGACATTCCGGTCTGGCAGCCCGACGTGCGGGTTTTCGAAGTCTACGACAAGAACGGCGCTCCGCTCGCCCTGATGTACTTCGATTTCTTCAAGCGGGATAACAAACAGGGCGGGGCGTGGATGAGTTCCTTCACGGATTACTCCACGCTGCTAGGGACCAAACCCGTCGCCTACAACGTCGAGAACATTCCAAAAGGGCCGCCGGGAGAGCCCACGCTGCTGACGATCGATAGCGTGAAGGGCATGTTTCACGAGTTCGGTCACGCGCTCAATGCGTTCTTCGCGGTCGAAAAATACCCGTCGCTTTCGGGCACCGCTCGACCGCGCGACTTCGTGGAGTTTCCCTCGCAGTTCAACGAACATTGGGCTCTCTATCCATCAGTGCTCAAGCACTACGCGTTCAACTACAAAACGCACGAGCCGATGCCGCAAGAACTCATCGCCAAGATGGAGGAAGCTACAAAGTTCAACGAGGGCTATTCGATGGGCGAGAGCTTGGCAGCCGACGAGCTCGACATGGCCTGGCATTCGTTGCGGTCGGGCGCTCCGGCGGCGCCGGACGTCGATGCGTTTGAAACGCACGCACTCCAACTCTCCGGGACGGACTTCCCTAACGTTCCCCCGCGTTATCGTTCGACGTACTTCGCGCACATTTGGGCGAGCGGGTACGCTGCCGGCTACTACGCCTATATGTGGAGCGAGATGCTCGATGACGACGCCTATCAGTGGTTCGTCGACCACGGCGGTCTCACGCGCGCAAACGGCCAACGTTTTCGCGATATGATTCTCTCACGCGGCGACTCCGAGGACTACGGCCCGATGTTCCGCGCCTTTTACGGCAAGGATCCCGACGTCGGGCCGTTGTTGCAGTTTCGAGGGCTCGCGACGGGCAACTAGAATCAGCATCCAATGAATGCGTCGCGGTCCCGAGTGATCGTTCGAACCATCTTCGTTGTCGCGTTTACCCTCTTGGGGACGGTGATCGAGGGCTCCGATCTCACGCTTCCCTGGCATCCGTACGGGTCGTTCGGGTTTCTCATGAATGGGCGGTCGGATGTAGTCGTGGTCTCTTCGGGCGCGGCGCGAGGCCTCCGCGTCGGCGATACCGTCGACGTCCTTCGCATGACGCCGGCAGATCGCTATGCCCTCGGGCGCGACGGCCTGCGCGTGGTAGAACCCGGGCGCGTGCTAGAAGTGCCGCTCACGTCCGGACGCGTCGTTACGCTCACGGCGCAAACACGCTTGCGCACTACCGCCGACAACGTCAGCAACGTTATCGAAGTGCTCGCAATGCTTTCTTACCTGATCCTCGCGGCAGTACTCGTCTTAATTCGCCCAATGCCGGCCACCTGGGCGTTCTACGCTTTCTCGTACACGTTCTGCACCTTCGCGGCGACCCCCAACACGTGGCCGTTCGCGATCGCCGTCCCCGCCTTTGCGCTTTTTACACTAGCAGGCGCGCTCTCACCGGGTGCGTTTGTTTCGTTCGCGCTGCGCTTTCCCGATGCAAACCCGCGCGGCGCGGGGGCGCTCCTCGAACGGGCGGCGCTCGTCATCGTCACACCCTTCCTCGCCGGGGTCGGCCTCTTCGACATCTTTAGCTACATATTTGCGGGCTTTGCCTCGCCGCCATGGCTCAGCACTACTGCGAACGTTCTGCGCGTTTCGGGGTACGCGGCCGGCGTTGCGGCGTTGATCGTACGGTATTTCTCCGCGCCCGCCGACGAGCGTAATCGGCTGCGCTGGGTCGCGTGCGCGTTTGCCGTCGCATTCTTGCCGTTCCTCGCACTGAGGTTCGCCTGGACTCAAGAACTCCTGACCCCCGATCCAATTACGATCAATCTTTGTCAAGCGTGCGCCGTTTTCGCTCCGATCGCACTCGCCTATACCGTTCTCAAGCATCGGCTGTTCGATATTCGGCTCGTGGTGAGCCGGGCGCTCATGTACACTGCCATGACGTCGTTCATCGTGGGCGTCTTGGCGCTCGTCGATTGGGCGTTTAGCAAGTGGCTCGAGCAATCGCGCTTTGCGACGATCGTGGAACTGGCGTTAACGCTGTTCCTTGGCGCCATGATGACGACGTTGCACCGTCGCATCGAACAACTGCTCAATCGCGTCGTTTTTCGCTCCCAAGTACTGGCGGCGGCGGCTATACGGCGCTTCGCTCAAGAGACGGACCTCATCGCCGACCCGCAGCGCCTGCTGTCGCAAACGCACGATGCACTCCGGCCTCGGTTGGAAGCGGATTACGTTGCGCTCTATACCGAGGATGGAGCGTCCTACGCGCTGAGCACGCCGCGAGACCCTGCCCTGCCGACAATCCTACCGGCAGACGATTTCGCGGTGTTGCGCGTTCGCCGGTGGAGCGAGCCGTTTGAATGTGACGAGCCGTCGCATCCCCTTCGTGGCGCGCTTTTCGTGCCGATGGTCGCACGAACGCGACTTGTCGGCTTCATTGTTTGCGGCCCGAAACGCGATCGCACGCACTATCTCCCCGAAGAAGTCGAAACCCTTACGATGCTGTCCCATCGAGTCGCCTCTTCGTACCTCTGGCTGACGGTCGTCTCGACGGCACCGCTGCTCTCATCGCCGCCGTTCGAGTCGCCGGCGTAGCTGCACTACCGCGATACGGCGTCCCGCGCCTCGGCCTGCCAGGCCTCGAGGGCGAGATCCAACCCAATACGCGTGCGAAACGCGGCGTCGAAACGGCGTGGATTAAACGGCAGTTTGTTGACGCCGGTGAAAACCAAGTATTCGAAATCGGCCCACCGCGGATTACTGGGATGGCGTTGTCGCCACGCATAGGCAAGGGGCCCGAGCTTCTTCCACACGTGCGGTGCAGTCATGGTGATTGGTGCGAACAAATCAGGATCGGCGATGCCACGGTTTATCAGCCGCGCTACCGCCTGATAAAACCCGCCGTACATCACCAAGCGGTGATCTAAGCCTTCGCTTAGCGCCTTTTCCAGTTGCGCCGGATCGTTAAAGTCGCAGCTTTCGAGATACTCGCGCGCCGACACCAGCTCCGGCGAGTTTAGGCGCCCCATCAGATCGACGTAGGTTTCGATCTGATACGTCAGGCGCAGGTGCTTGAGTTGCATGATCGCCGCTACGGAACCGATCAGTACAACAAACGTACCGGCCAGCGCGGAAAGCGCGCCGATTTCATCCCATCCCATGGCATACGGTATTTATCGAGAGCGCTCCAGGTGCCTGTCCCAGGCCGGACACGCCACCGGTTCTCCGTTAAAAGCATTAAGACAACGCGTTCGCTTGGGAGATGAAATCGGCGAGGATCTCGCGCACTTCTGCAACGACGGCGCTCGGTGCGGTAAGCGGCGATCCGGCGTCAAACGGGGGCTGCGGATTGTACTCAAACATGAGCTGCACCGTTTGCGCGTAGAATCGATCGCGCATTTCGGCGATCATCGCCAGCCCGAAGTCGAGTCCCGCCGTGACTCCTCCGCCCGTAATGCGGTTCCGATCGCTGACGACGCGCTTGCGCACGCTCCTGGCGCCGAAGTGTTCCAGTACGTCCAACACAGACCAATGCGTCGTGGCGCGATAACCCCTGAGTAGCCCGGCGGCGCCCAGGAGCATCGAGCCCGTGCACACCGACGTTACGTACGAAGCCCGTGCGCCGCGATCGGCGATGAAGGCGACCGTTTCCTCATCCCTCATCGCGTCGAGCGTTCCGATTCCACCCGGAACGAACAGCACGGTGAGATCCTTCGGGCACTCGGAAAGCGTCAGCGTCGGAAAGAATCGTAAACCCGAATCGCTGACGACCGGATCTCGCGTTTTCGCAACAACGTGTACCTTGGCTCCTCGCAAGAACGTAAACGCCGCGTGCGGAGCGACGAAGTCGAGCGCCTGCATATTGTCGTATACGAGCATCGCGATCGTATCGGGCCGGCTCCGCAGTAAAGGTGTTTTTGCGAGAGCCTCCCGCGTGAGCCAAGGGGCGGAGAGTGCGAGCAGCGCGGCAGCGCGGCGGTTCAACATCGTTGCCGTTACCTGGGACCGGGCGAACCGTCGGACCAGTGGGGAACCGGAATAGTGATCGTCACCGGCTCGTACGCGCGAAACCAGTTCGGATCCGGGGGCTGGAGAATCGGCGAGTCCCTGAAAGTCGCGCCCCACGTTGCCACCTGATCTTTTGCAACGAACGGCATGACGTGCGGACGCCACGGTCCGTGGGCGTGGAGTAAGTAGCCCTCCTTCGATAGCATCAGCGCTAGCGAGCCCGGGGCCGGATCGGTGAATTCGTGATTGGCATAGGCGGCTTTCGCCTTCGCTGCCATCTGCTCGAGGGTATTACCCGCGAGCGCCCATTGCGTACGCGCGTTGTATTGCGGGAGCACGCTTCTCACGGCCGGTGGATTGAGGCAACCCGGTCCGCGACCGTGCCAGTTCCAGAACTCATCGTCGTTGAAACCCGCGGTCCACGAGCGCCCGACTAAGCAGACCCATCCGTTCGTGCCTTTCGAAGCGACAACGTAGCCGTGCCTCGTCATGACGAGTATTTCGGCACGATCGGAGATCGACGACGGCCCTGCCGTGCGAGCCAGGGCGATTTCGGCCGCGCTAGGCATGAGGTACTTCTCGACCGGCGCCATCGTCGGATACGGGTTTGCCTGGGGCGCCTGAGCGTACGCAGCGGCGCAAGAGGCGAGGAGCGGAATAAGCGCGAGACACGCGACGTTTTTCACGGAAGGCCTCCCAAACTTAAAACAGTTTTCAAAGCGGTTCTCCATAGCCGGCGCAAAGGGCGCATATATAGTGAAGTGTCGCATTCCCAACCTCACGAAGCGACACCGCTCCCTGCACGGTTCGGGCGCCTCACGGCATCGTACGATGAATTTTGTCGGCCAAGCAGTAGAGTACACTTCAAATGACGGGTACAGGCGTCCGCTCCCAATCACGCTCCTGGCTGTGGATTCCGTTAGCGTGGCTAGCGCTTGCGGTGATCGACGCGAGTCAAACGGTCGTCGCCATGCACTCGATGGGCATGCATCACCATTGGGCGCTGCTGTTCTTCGTTTGGGTGGCAGGATGGCTGCCGTGGATTCCAGCGACGGCATTGATCTTGGCGATCGATCGCCGCTACCCGTTCCGCAATGCCCAGTGGGCTGCTCCGTTGGCGCTACACGTGAGCGCCGGGATTTTCATCGCGTTGACGCTCATGGCATGGCAACTGCTCCTCAACGTTGCCTTCAATCCAACGGAGCAGGTTCCACCGTCGGCCTTTCTTTCTCAGTGGACCAGCCTGCTGTGCCTGAGCCTTCTTTCGGCACCCGCCCTCTATACAATGGTGCTCGTGGCAAAGAATGCACTCCGCGCCCGCGAGCTGAGTCAACGCCTTGCCGCCGCGCAGTTAGGCGCGCTGCGTCATCAGATCGAGCCGCATTTTCTGTTTAACGCACTCAACGGGATCGCCGGACTCATTCGCGACGACCGCGAGGACGAAGCCATCGCAATGATTGTTGCCCTTAGCGACTTTCTGCGACGGACGCTCAAAGGTTCTCAACTGCAAGAGGTGCCGTTGCGTGAAGAGGTCGAGTTTACGCGGCAGTATCTGGCCGTACAAAAGATGCGCTTTGCCGACCGATTGGGCGTCGATATCGACGTTCCAAGCGATCTCGAAAGTGCGCCGGTTCCCTATCTCATCTTACAGCCGCTCGTAGAGAACGCCGTGGTGCACGGGATCGCAAAGCGCACCCAGGCCGGCCTGGTTCGCATCGTCGCAGCGCGGCAAAGCGGCACGTTGATCTTACGCGTCGCCAACGACGGCCCGGCTTTATCCGTGGACTCAAATGGCGGCGGCGGAATTGGCATCTCTAACGTGCGCGACCGATTGCTGCACCTCTACGGCGAGCGATCGACCCTCGATTTGCGCGATAACGGCTCCGGCGTCGAAGCGTCGATCTCCATTCCGTTGCGCGTTCGGTGAGAACCCGCGCGATCGTCGTCGACGACGAGCCGCTCGCACGCCGCAACGTGACGGCACTCCTGAGCGGCCATCGCGACATTGCGGTCGTCGGCGAATGCGCAAGCGGCGCAGAGGCGCTCGCCGAGATTCGGCGACTGAACCCGGACCTCGTTTTCCTCGACGTGGAAATGCCCGAATGCGGGGGGTTTGACGTGCTGGAAATGTTAGGCGTCGCCACTCCTCCCGCGATCGTCTTCGTTACCGCGTACGACACCTACGCGCTGCGTGCGTTCGAGGCCGGTGCGCTCGACTATCTCCTCAAGCCCTTCGACACCGATCGGTTCGCACGCGCGATCGCGCGCGCACTGGAGCGCATCGCTCAAAGTCGAGAGCGACCTCGCACCGAGGACAAGATTGCGATCAAGAGTATCGGCGGCGTCGAATTCGTGCGCGTCGCCGATATCGATTGGATCGAAGCCGCCGACTATTACTCGCGGCTGCACGCCGGCGGACGTTCGCATCTCCTTCGCCGCAGCATGGCCGAACTCGAAGCCGATCTAAAGGACTCGTCGTTCTGCCGCATCCATCGCTCAACGATCGTGAACGTCGAGCGGATACGCAGCTTAAAACTCGACGAGGACGGCGAACACGGCGTTTTGCTCGCCGACGGCACAACCTTGCGCGTCAGCCGGCGGTACCGGCGCACGCTTCAGACGCTTCTCAGCAAAATAGGAGAGTCCTAAGGGAACCGTCGCGAACATCGACTGCGTGATCCCAGCCTCCGCTCACCCCCGGACGATCGCAGTCGACCTCGACGACACGCTTAACAATTTCTACGAAACGTTGCAGAACGGTGAGTTCCCGCACGACCCAGCCGGTTCGCTGTCAGAAGAAACGTTCGAGCGTTAC
The DNA here is from genome assembly GCA_036488875.1 of Candidatus Baltobacteraceae bacterium. NCBI lineage: Bacteria > Bacillati > Vulcanimicrobiota > Vulcanimicrobiia > Vulcanimicrobiales > Vulcanimicrobiaceae > Vulcanimicrobiaceae bacterium. The sequence continues at coordinate 17,368 of DASXGW010000006.1, forward strand.
CTCCGGCTCATCCGTAACGGGGAACTGGAACCAGGCAACCTCATGAGCACCGCCTTCAACTATTGCCGCACCAAGATTCACCTGCGGTGTTGGCAAGAGGCCCGCGCGCGCCCCGATGGCGTTGAATTCATGCAATGGCTCAGACGCAATGGATGGCGTATTGTCATCTGTACGCGTCGTGACGTTCGGCTAGCGCTCGATTGCACGAAGGCCTGGCTACGAGAGAACGGGATTCCCTTCGACTATCTTTTTATGACGCGAAGCAAAGTGGCGTTTTGCTGGGCATGGGGGATTCGGCACTTGGTCGATGACTCGGAGTTCAATATCGTTTATGGAAGCAAGTATAACGTTAACGTCTACTACCCCATCTTGCCGCATCAGCAATCGTTACCGCCGAACAACGCGCGCGGTTTCCAGTCCTTCGACGAAGTGCGGCGATGGATCCAAGAGTAAGGCTGCTCGAGGACTTTTCCAAAGGCTTCGTCAGAGATAAAGCCAAGATCGAGGCCGAGCTATTCGGTTTCGAGTTCTTGGAGTCGTTGCTATCGGGCGGCGCGGCACTGGAATACGGAGCGCTGACCGACATACGGATGCTCCATCGATACAAGTTAGTCGACATCTCCGAACACAAAATGAACCAGTTGATTCAGCTGCACGTTATGAAGCAACTCAACGTGTGCAGGTATTTCGGCGCGGAGAAGAACGACGTCTTCTGCTTCAACCTGGACAACAACCACAAAACCGACAACACCGTAATTATCCCGGAACTGAGCACGGCCTTGGACACGCTGAGAACGTGCCTCCTCGGCTTAGGGTGCGAACCTCTAGTCGTTGCAAGCGGGCGCGGGTATCACGTGTCCTTGCGGCTCGACGTACCTATGGAGAACGCGCTGCTCTACCGCTTCATGGTCGCAATTGCGGCCCGTGCTCTCCTTCCGCTTTTGACCCGTGGCGACGATCACCGTACCGTCAAGATCAACTTTTATCCCGACATTAATATCGTCGACGTGGTTTCGCTGCGGCTATTTGGCACCGTGCACGCAAAGAATAAGACCTTCAGTCACGTACTTACGCCAAACGGTCTTCTAAACGAAGACGATTCATGGAAATATTTCGAGCATTTCGTACGAAACGGAACCACTAGTGCGGCAACGATCGTATCGGCGCTCGACGAGCTGCAGACGGCTACGTAATTACTGATAGAAAACCGCGGCGTGCGGAATCACGGCACCGGTCCAGCCGTCGGGCCACGTGCAATGTTGCAGGTCGATGAGACGCGGGTCGAGCGTAAGCGAGCCGGTTTCTAAGTCGATCGACGCAAAATGAATCTGCTTGAGGAGCGATCCAAATCCGGTAATAACGATATTGCCGGTTCCCGGCTCGCGCGATAGCCAATGCGGGTATGCATCGGGGCCGAGGTAGAGGTGTGAAACCTCCGTCGGATGCGCGGGATCCTTGACGTCGAGCGCAGCGATTGCGTGACCGCTGAACAACGGTTGGACCCAATAGTGACCGGCGACGACCGGCACTCCCGAGCAGCCGCGTTCGCCGAAGTCGTAGACGAAGTGAAGTTGAGCGCGTTCAGCCGTTAAGTCCGTCAGCGTGAAAAGACCGCAGTGACCGGTCTTGATCATGACTGTCTTCCCATCTTCGAGCACTGCAGCGTCGTCTGGCTCCTGTGCCGCTGCGTCGTAGTGCGGCGGTTTCGGCAGTTTGAGCGTTTCCAGCAGTTTGAGGTCCGACAAGCGCCAAATCTGGATAACTTGCGTCGGTGCTTTAATATCGAGCGGCGGCATTGGCGCACTCGTGGTCACGACGCGGTCGATGTTCTCGAGAACGAGCAAACCGTAGGGACGAATGTTTGGATCGAGCCCCGGCACCGAAGCGTCGGATGCGCGAACGCTGCGACCGTGCCGGTCGAGTTCTACGAGCGCTCCCGGTTCGTCGCCATCCCAGCCTTTGATCTGATACGTCGCAAGGGTATGACCGTTTGAAAGCGCCGCGAAGCTGTGCGCGTGCGTATAGCCGCTTGCGCCGGCGAAGGAGTCCGTGAGGCGCGGATTGCGCGGATCGCTCACATCGAAGATCGCTCCGGCTCCAGCCATGAAGTCGCTCGCGAAGAGCAGGTGGTCGGGCGGCATCCCTTCGTTCGTGTGATGCGCCATCATCGCATGCGTTTGCGTCGGAGAAACCGCCACGAGTTTTCCAAAATCCCGGCCAACGTTATAAACTGCGAGGAAATCGTGCCCTTCGCCGTGGGCCGGCTCGTCGTTGGCCTCCATCGCCCAAACGACCAAGTACCGTTCGCCGGGCGCTTGCCGCGAGCGTGAGGACGGCAAATACCAAGGCGGCGAAACGCACCGAAACCTCCGCTCGAAAGGGCGACGGGTAGGACTCGGGTCGATCATAGCATGGAACGGTTGGGCATTAGCGTTGCCGTGACGGCCCCGCGGGTGGCTCCGGTCCAGGCGGAGACCTGGCCAGGGAGTACTGGAACGCGCCTCAAGGTCGGGTAGGCCAAGTCCTCCTTTTCCGTCGATTTTGGCACCATTGGCTTTTTGGGCTTGTTAATTGTAGAATATAGCCCGGCTTCGAAGTCCGCATGGTTTACGTTCCAGTACTAGGCGAGTCGAATCCGAACACTTATCTCGAGTGGGAGACTCGTACATGTATCAAGACGAAACGTTGACCTGCGTAGATTGCAGTCGTTCATTCACCTTTACCTCCGGCGAGCAGGAGTTCTTCGCGCAGAAGGGCTTCACGAATAAGCCGAATCGCTGCACCGATTGTCGCGCCGCCCGCAAGGCCGGCCGTTCAGGCGGCGGCGGCGGTGGCGGCGGAAACCGCGAGATGTTCAAGGCCACTTGCAGCCAATGCGGGGGAGTCGCGGAAGTTCCGTTCCAGCCGCGCGGCGACAAGCCGGTGTATTGCCGCGACTGCTTCAGCGCACGCCCGTCGTATCGCTAAAAGACCGCAAGAAGAGCCTGCCGGCAACTGCAGGCTCTTTTTGTTTTGGGTAACACTTACGCTGCAATGACTCGCGACACGCACAGCCGTCTTAACGGCATCGCGCTCACTCTCGTTCATCTCTGCGCCTTGGCCGCTTTTTGGCCGGCGCTTTTCCAATGGTCGGCGCTCGCGGTTGCCGCCATCATCGCCTACGCCACCGGCGCTCTGGGCATCACGCTCTGCTACCACCGGACCTTGACGCACCGCAGCCTGCGCCTGCGCAAGCCGCTCGAGTATCTACTAGCACTTTGCGGCACGTTAGCGATGCAGGGCGATCCGATCGAGTGGGTGGCCGTTCATCGCAAGCATCACGCCCACGCCGATCGCGAAGGCGATCCGCACAGCATTCACTTGGGTTTCAAGTGGGCGCACATGGACTGGCTCTACCGCCGCAACGTCGCTCTTCCGACCGAGGAAGAAATCGCCCGTTACGCCCCCGACCTGTGCGCCGATCCGTTCTATCGCGCGCTGCGGTGGCTGAGCTTGCCGCTGCAAGTCGCGCTCGGTCTTCTCTTGCTGGCAATTGGCGGATGGTCGTGGGTCGTGTGGGGGATTTTCGCGCGGTTGACCTTCTCCTACCACTCGACCTGGTTCGTCAACAGCGCCGCGCATATGTTGGGATATCGAACGTATCAAACGACGGACCAATCGACGAACTGCTGGTGGGTCGCCCTCATTTCGTTCGGCGAAGGATGGCACAACAACCATCACGCGTTCCCGTTCTCGGCGCGCCACGGGCTGCGCTGGTTCGAAATCGACATGACCTGGTGGCACGTCAAGTTGCTCAAGTTCTTACGTCTCGCGGACCGGATTCGCGTCCCGAGCAAAGCCATGCGAGACCGCCTAAACTCACTAGCGAACGCGCGTTCGGTCCCCATGCCAGCGGACTCGGGCGGGACGGCAGCGTAATACTTCCACTATGAAACAACGTTGGGAACGTCCGAATTTCGAAGAGCATCCGCTCGGAGCCGAAGTCACGGCCTACTTGACGGCGCCGCGCACGCCCAAAGACTAGGAACCCGCCCGCTGAGGGCCAACGGCGACGACCGTTTCGTCGCGCGGCTTGAGGCCGTCGGCGCGCAACGGTACCACGACAAGCATCCCTTTCACGAGCGCCTCGTTGCCGGGGCGCTTTCGCGCGAACAGGTGCAGGCTTGGGTCGCCAACCGGTATTACTATCAAAAGCAAATCCCCGTAAAAGACGCCGCAATCTTGGCGAACTTGCCGTCGGCGGAGTATCGTCGCGTCTGGATCTCGCGCATTTACGATCACGACGGAACGCACGACGGCGAAGGCGGAACGATTTCCTGGCTCGCGCTCGCCCGGGCCGTCGGATTGGACGAAGATCGCGTGCGATCGGAATCCGACGTTGCGCCCGGTACACGCTTTGCCGTCGATGCGTACGTCAACTTCGCGCGGACGCGCCCGTGGCTCGAGGCGGTCGCATCATCGCTCACCGAGCTCTTCGGACCGCCGGTGATGCAGCGCCGCGTCGCCGCCATCGTCGAGCGCTATCCGTGGATCGATCGGTCCGGTTTGACGTACTTCGAGAACCGCATTCCGCTGGCGCAACGCGACGCGCAGTCGGCGCTGGAATGGGTGCTGCGGCACGCGACGACGCAAGAGCTGCAAGACCGCTGCGTCGACGCGCTGCGCTTTAAATGTGACGTCTTGTGGTGTATCCTCGATGCCACTGAACGCAGCGGATAAGCCGCGGCTCGGCAAGGGCGTGCGCGTGCGCCGCGAGACCGACGGTAGTTCGATGCTGCTCGTCCCCGAAGGCGCGCTCGCGCTCAACGCGACGGCGGCCGCGACGCTCGAGCTGGTCGACGGGACTCGCAGCGTCGCCGAGATCGCAGCGCAACTCGTCGAACGTTTTGACGTCGACGAACACCAAGCGAGCGAGGACGTCTCCCGGCTCTTGGAGCGTCTAGCCGAGCGGCGGTTCGTCGAAACGTCGTGAACGCACCGCGCCCGCTCTCGCTCCTGTGTGAGTTGACGTATCGCTGCAACCTGCAGTGTCCGTACTGTTACAATCCGCTCGATCTCCGTCGTTACGACGATGAGCTGACCGCGTCGCAATGGGAGCGCGTGCTCGCCGAGGCGGCGGCGATGGGCGTCGTGCAAGCGCATTTCTCCGGCGGCGAGCCGACCCTGTACCGGGGCTTAGAGCGCCTGGTGGCGGCCGCGCACGATGCGGGATTGTACGGCAACCTCATCACGCAAGGCACGTTTCTCGACGATGCGCTCCTCGACCGGCTGCTCGCAGCAGGCCTCGATCACGTGCAGATCAGCGTTCAAGCCGACGAGGCCGTACTCGCCGACGAGATTGCCGGCGCGCACGTCCACGAGAAAAAACTCGACGCGCTCGCGCGCGTCGCTAAACGCGACGTCGCGCTCACGCTCAACTGCGTGCTGCACCGGCGCAACCACGACGCGATCGAAGCGATCGTCGCGCTCGCCGAGCGTTTTGGCGTCAGCCGTCTGGAGCTGGCGAACGTACAGTTCTATGGGTGGGCCTATCGCAATCGCGCCGCGCTGATGCCCACGCGCGAACAAGTGCGTCGCGGCGAAGCGGTCGTCGATGCCGCACGCGAGCGGCTGCGCGGCGTCATGGACATCGTCTACGTACTGCCCGACTATTTTGGCGATTTTCCCAAACCGTGCATGAACGGGTGGGGCAGCACCTTTCTGACCGTTGCCCCGAATGGTGACGTGCTGCCATGTCCCGCCGCATCGGCCATCGACGGCATGACGTTCGAAAACGTGCGCGCGCGTTCGCTGGCCGAGATCTGGAACTCGTCCGAAGCGTTCGCGCGCTTTCGCGGCACCGATTGGATGCCGGAGCCTTGCCACTCGTGCGAGCGGCGGGAAACCGATTGGGGCGGCTGCCGCTGCCAAGCGTTTCTGCTTGCCGGCGACGCCGGGGCTACCGACCCGGCCTGCTCGCTCAGCCCGCATCACGACGTCGTCGTGCGCCTGCGCGACGGTGACGACGAAGCCGCCGCCGTTGCGCGTCTCCGGTGATTTTTCGTATTCTCGGATCCGCCGCCGGCGGCGGCGTTCCGCAATGGAATTGTGCCTGCGCGAACTGCATCGCCGCGCGTAGCGGCGTCGCGCCCCGGCGCACGCAGTCCGGTGCGGCGGTCAGCGCCGATGGCGATCGGTGGCTCCTCCTCAACTGTTCGCCGGACATAGCAGCGCAGATCGAAACGTTCGCGCCGCTGCAGCCGCGCTCGCTGCGCGATACGCCGATCGACGGTATCGCACTCACCGATGCAAACGTGGACCATTTGGGGGGCTTGGCGGCGCTGCGTCAATCGGGCAAGCATCGATTCGCGATCTGCTCGAGCCCGGTCGTTCGCGATATCGCCGTCGCCCAGACGGCATTTGCGCCGTTCGAGCGCGAGCCGCATCGCTGGGACGCGCTGGCGGATGGGGAGTGGGGCGAGCGTTTTGGGTTACGTCTGCGCGGTTTTTCCGTACCGGGAACAACACCTGGATACGCCGGCAGGCGCGAAGATCCAGGCGCGGTGTTCGCCTATGAAATCGGCGCCCCAGGGAACGGTGCGCCGATCCTTTTCGCACCCGTGTTTAGCGCAATTGATGGCCCTCTCTTCGAAGCGATCTCACGCGCAACGGTGGCGATTCTCGACGGAAGCTTCTTCAGTCATGACGAGCTCCTTGCCGGCGGGTTCATGGAGAAAACGGCGCGCCAGCTCGGCCATTCACCCGTCGGCGGGTCCGGCGGAACGCTCGACCGGCTGCGGGGCGTGCGAACGCGCATCGTTTTCACGCACGTCAACAACTCCAACCCGATGCTCGACCCGAGCTCCGCAGCCGCTGTCGACGTACGCCGCGCCGGCGCCGAGATCGCGTACGACGGGATGACGTTCTAGCGTCTCTTTTAGTAGTCGTCGTCCGGCGGAACGTCCTCGCGTGCGGGGTCGGTAAAGAACGCCGCGCGTCTGAACGTCGGTATCGGTTGGAACGGCTGGAACGATTGCGAGAAATCGAAGCAATCGCGCAAGTCGTCGGCGCGCTCGTCGGTCGTGTGCAGCGACGGCAGGTCGAACGCTTCTTCGGTAAACTTCAGGATGCTGCCGAACTCGTGCTGCATGTGCGAGACGTAATGCGGCTTCGCCCACGGTGAAATGACGATCATCGGAACGCGCGGCCCGAGCCCCATGCGATCGAGCCGCGGCGGGACCACGTGATCGTACCAGCCGCCCCAGTCGTCCCAAGTAACGATAATCGCGGTCGAACTCCAAAACGGGCCGCGTCCGAGCGCGTTGACGACCGATGCGACCCACTCGGGACCGAAGGCGCCTTTCACGCCGACGTCTTTCTTGGTGGTGCGATTGGGAAACGGATGGTCGGAGTTTTGCATCGTGGGGACGACCCACGTGATCGACGGAATGTCGCCGATGACGGCGTCGTTAATCACGCGCGTCTCGGGCGAAACGACGTTTTGCCAACGCGGCGAAAACCGAATGTGCTTGATCGCGTCGAACGCCGACCAAATATTTCCGAGCTGGTTGAGACCCGGCGCGTAGTACCGCCAGGGTACGCCGTTGGCCATGGCGACGTCGGCGAGCGTTTCGAAATCGAGGCACGGATAAATGCCCGGCTCGACTTCGTTACCGTCGACGCCAATGAGCGAAACGCGCGCGTCGGGCGGTGAGTCGCAACCCCACGCGAACCGCGTCGTGCCGAGCTGATTCGGATTGCTCGCGATGTACCCAGCCTGGCCCGCGATCAGATACAGATGTGCCGGAAAGCTCGGCCCGGTGTTCGATTGAAACATCCGGTCGGCGAAGGTATAACGCTTGGCCATGATCCAATACGGCTCGACCTCACGTTCGGGCACGTAGGCGTACGCAAACTCGTCGGGCTGCTTCGGCGTCGTCATCGCTTCGGCAAAACCGTCCATGCGGCCGTTGTCGTACTCGGTCATCCACGCGCGGTGCTGATGGTCGACGTCTGCGGGATAGCCCAGGTCGACCGGCTCCAAGTTGACCGGCCCGATTCGCCGCTCGCCGATGCGCACCGTGTCGGCGCCCGGAAAGCCGTTAAAGAGGTTGTCGACGCTGCGGTTTTCCTGGACGACGATGACGACGTGCTTGATGTGCGACCGAAGCGCCGCGAGGTACGCGGCATCGACCGCCTGCCTGGCGCTCTGGGGGGTCTGAGCGAGCGCTGGGACGCCCGGCATTATGCAAGCAAGCGCTAGTGCTGACGCTAAAAAGCGTCTCGTCCTCATCGAATTCCATCCATACCCGGGAATACTCTATTCCATGGCTGCCCTAGCTCGCCCGGCCCTGGCGATCGCTGCGATCGCGTTAGCAACGTTTTACCTCCTTCCCGCCGCCGTTTCGGCGGGATTCTCGATTCACTTTCCGCTGTTCCATCGGCAGCCGACCGACGGTTGGACGCAGTTTCGCTACGGACCCGACAACAACGCGGTAATCCCCGGAAAGCTCGAAACGTCCTGGCGCGTCGAGACGGGTGGCCAAATTTCCGCGAGCCCGACACTCGTCGGCAGCGTCCTCTATCTTGGAAATAATGACGGACATCTCTATGCAATCGATCCGGCGAGCGGACGCGCGTTCTGGACGTACGGAACGCACAACCCGCTGATGAGCGCGCCGATCGTGTACAACGATTTGGTCATCGTCGGCGAAGGCGATGCCAACAGCATGGGCTCCAGTCCGCCCGAACCAATCAAGGTCGGGCAAGGTCCGAGCTCGCTGATCGCGCTCGATCGCCGTTCGGGAAAGATTCGCTGGAAAAAAGTGATTGGCGGCTCCGGTATGCCGACTCCAGCAATCATCAACGGCGTTCTCGTGCAGCACAACGGCGCCGGTTGGGTCGGCGGTTACGATCCGGCAACCGGCGCGCGCAAGTTCGCGCATCATCTCGAGTCGGTCGCATCGATGTCGGCGATTCTTCCGCTGGGCGGCGATCAGTTCGTCACGACCGGTGTCGGCACCAACGCGGTGTGGAAGATGAGCGCCACGGACGGTTCCGTGCTTTGGCGCACCGTCTTTCCGCACGGCGCGTCGGGCATCGGCGACTGTCCGCCGGTGACCGACGGTAATCGCATCTATTGTGACTACGTCGTGCCCGTGCCGCCGGATACGGGCACACAAGTGGGCCGCCAGGCTCAACAGCGCGTTTTCGCTATCGACGTCAATACCGGAGCGAAAGTGTGGGACGTCGCTACCGATCGCGGCACGCTCTTGCCGCGCAACGAAGCCGGCATTCCGCTGCTCGTCGACGGCGTGCTTTGCGCCGGCAACGCACTCGCGCCGGTCATGCGCGGGCTCTCCGCCGACACCGGCGACCCGCTGTGGGCCGTCAAAACGCACGGTCCGGTCAAAGGCGGCTTGGTTGCCGTTGACGGCGTCGTCTACTTCGGCGACTACGGCGGCTACTTATGGGCGGTTGACGAACACACCGGCAACATCATCGGCGTGAAGAACGCGCACACGCGGTTCAACGTCGGCTCGCCGATCGTCGACGGTAAGACGCTCATTGACGGCAGCGATACCGGCGCGATCCTCGCAATGCCGCTAGCCGACATCCGCGCGGCACACGATTCTTAGGCCGCCGAGCGCTCGCACGTTGCCGGCGCTTCTCATCGATTCTTAGTCTCTTTTCGGCCGGCTCCGGGCGGGGAGCGCCGATGCTTAGGGAAGATGAAGCTTATGTCCCGCCCCCTCTCATGGCGCGCGGTTGCCGCCGTTTCACTCGCGTTGTCATTCTCGCCCCAAATCGCGCAAGCAGATACCAGCGCGAATCAGCAGCAAATTTGGGAGACGCAAATCGGCCAGCAAAAGTACGCCGAGTACGAGCAACGCGGCGAAATCGTGCCGCCGCAATCGCCGCTCTATCAAGCCATCGACTCGATAACCAAGCCCATTGCGAAGGTCGCTGACTCGCAGTACTTTACACCGTTTCATTTCATCTTACTGAACGAGTCTACGCCGAACGCGATGGCCATGCCCGGCGGGAACGTCTACATCACCACCGGCCTGATGTCGTTTCTGAAGAATCGCGACGAGCTCGCAGGCGTGATCTGTCACGAAGTCAATCACGACATTCACCACGACATGTACGCCGTCTATCAGGCCACCCAGGGCGGGCGCGCGCCGCAAGACCCCAACGCGATCGCCTACGAACGCCAGGTCGAGTCCAATGCCGATCGGGCCGGAGCGTACACGTGCGCGAAGGCGGGGTTCAATCCGTGGGGGATGGTGTGGAACTTCCGGCTGCACGGTCAGACGCCGATGGCCGCCGCGCAGGAAGAGCCGAACTCGAATCATCCTAGCGACTCCTCGCGCGCCTCGGATCTGATCGCGTTATTCCAAAGCGATCCGGGGACGTTCGCCAGGTTTAAAGATGACGTCGCGGTGGCAACGCCGCTTGCGACGCCGCAGGTTGCCCAGCAATACGGCTACCAACGGCCGCAGTATCAACAGCAGTATCCGGGATATCCGCAGCAACAGTATCCGGCGTATCCGCAAGCGCAGTATCCGCAGCAAGGCTATCCGCAACCGCAGTATCCGCAGCAAGGCTACCCGCAACCGCAGTATCCGCAGCAAGGGTACCCGCAAGCGCAGTATCCGCAGCAAGGGTACCCGCAACCGCAGCAGCAACAGCAGGGTCCGTATCCCCCGCCGCCGCTGCCGCCGTGCTATCCGTACTGCTAGAACAGATTCCAGAGATACTGATTGTAGACTTCGTGATGGTACTGGACTTCTTGTGCTTTCACGAAGCTGCCAAGTAACCGCGGGCATCGGTCCGCGCTGGCCTGCTTGAGATCCGCATAACGTGCTTTGACGTCGGCACCGAGCAGCTCCGTCGTCCACGGAGATGTCCGGAAGTCGTGCAGCGCGTCGTAGATGTTGTCGGGCAGATAGTGCTCGGCCTGGCGCAGTCCTTTTTCGTCGCTGGTGCGACCATGCAGCCCCGTCTTGAAGACCGCCAGCAACACCATGTACGGATTTGCGTCAGGCGCGACCGAACGCACCTCGGTGCGCATGCTGCGCTCGTTACCGAACGGAACCCGTACCATGGAACCCCGATCGATCGCAGAGGCCTTGATTTGGTTTGGCGCCTCAAAGTGCGGATCGAGCCGGCGATACGCATTGACGCTGGCGTTGAGCATCAAGCACACGTCGCGTCCGTGGGTGAGAATCCGGTCGACGAACTGCCAGCCGAACTGGCTGAGTTTCTCCTCGCCGTCGGGATCCCAGAACAGGTTCTTCCCGTCTTTGCTTACCGACACGTTGGTGTGCATGCCGCTGCCGTTCACGCCGACGACCGGTTTGGGCAGGAAGCTCGCCGTCATCCCGAGCCGCGTGGCGACCTGGCGGCAGATCAGCTTGTAGAGCTGAATTTGGTCGGCCGCCGCAACGACTTCGCCGTAGCTATAGTTGATCTCGAACTGCGAAGGCGCGACCTCGGGATGGTCCTTTTCATTTTGGAATCCCATGGCGCGCTGCACTTCGGCCACCGTGTCGATAAAAGTGCGCAGCGGGTCGCCCGGCAGCGAGTGATAGTAGCCGCCGGTATTGACGTAATCGAACTTCCCGGTTTCGTGATAACGGCGTTCCGCATCGAGCCCTTCGAAGAGGAAGCCTTCGATTTCGTTGGCCGCGTTGAGCGTGTAGCCGTCGTTGGCGTAGCAGTCCTTGGAGAGCTGCTTGAGCGCGCCGCGAATGTCGCCGGCAAAGGGCGAACCGTCGCGGTCGAGCACGTCGCCGAAGACCAGCACCTTGCCGGGACCGAAGATATCCGACGGCGCCCAATAGAACGCACTCCAATCCAGGCTCAGTCGCAAGTCGCTTTCGCGCTGCGGCGTAAACCCGCGAATCGACGATCCGTCGAACGTCAGATTGTCGTGCGAACCCAACAAGAACTTCTTGTCGTAATCGAGCATGTGCAGCCGGCCCTCGAGGTCGGTGAACAACACGGTTACGGCTTTGATGCGTTTTTCGTCGGTGAGATATTTGAGGCGCTGCTCGGCCAGTTGATGGGCGGCGACGCGCTCTTTACGTTGTTGTTTAGCAGCGAGATTTAGATCCTCGAGCTCGTTATACGGCAGCTCGAGAAAATCGCGCAGTTCGGACGACATCGGCTGTCTCTGAACTCCTTCGGTCGGCTTCATCGGTGTTATCCTCCCCCAGCGGTGCGTTATCACCGTATTTCGCCGGGACACCGGCGGGTTACGCTGGCCCGCTACACAATCCGATGATGCCGCGTTTATGCATCCGGTAAACGCCGCCTTGTGGATAAGGGCACGTTCCGGAGGATAACCGGCCCGGAGCTAGGGGTTGAGGTACTTGCCGAGCCAGTCGAGCATGATGTGCAGCCGCTCCACGCGGTGGATCGGCGATCCCGTTCGGTTGAGATCGTGATTCTCGTTGGGAACGGCGACGTATTCTACGGTTTGCCCCAGCACCTTCAGCGACGTATATTCTTGCAGCGTCTGATCGATCGGCGCGCGCGTATCTTCGTCGGAGTGCAGCAGCATCAACGGCGTGTGAACGCCTTCTACGTACGTCAGCGGCGAGAACTTGGCGTAATCGGTGCTCGCCGGGTTCCACGCCGGCCCCCACGTGTAGTAGCCGCCGCCCAGGCCGCCTTTGCCCGCGAAATCGGCCGCCAAATTTTCGCTCACGAGATTACTGACGCCGCGCTCGGCGACACCGGCTTTGTACCGATCGGTGTGCGCGACCACCCACATCGTGGCGTAACCGCCGTAGGAACCGCCGGAGACTCCTAGCCGGGTCGCGTCCACGTCGGGACGCTGCACGGCAGCATCCATGACGGCCTGTACGCCTTGGAACATGGCGTCGCCATAGTTCCCTTCCAACGCCTCTTCAAGGGCGTATCCGTGTCCCGTACTTCCGGCCGGATCGGAGAACACGACGTTATACCCCATCGATGCGTACACTTGGAACTCTTGAAAGAACGTGTCGCCGAACTGCGTTTCGGGGCCGCCGTGAATGTTCAGCAGGGTCGGATGCTTCGCGCCCGGCTTTCCGCCGGTGGCCGGCATGAACCAAGCCTGCACGGTGTTGCCGAGGGAATCTTTCACGGTGAACTCTTGCGGCGTCGACAGCGTCGCCGATTTGAGATAGTCGTCGTTAACGTGCGTGAGCTGCCGCGGAGTTCCGTTGACGACGTCGGTAACGTAGACGTCGGCGGGATGCGTGAAATCGCTGTAGAGATACGCGACGCGTTTGCCGTCGTGCGAAACCGAGCACGACCACGCTTCACCCTTGGGCGGCGTCGCGTCGCGAAACGTTCCGCTCGAGAGATCTAAAATGCGCAGGTTCGAATAACCCGGCCCGTCGACGTTGAGGAGTGCCCAGTCCGACGACGGCAGCATGTTGACGCAGAACCCGCCGCCCTCTTTCATGTCGGCGAGCAGCGAGTCGCCCCACGACGCCGTGTTTTTGGCGACGACCGTTTTTGCATCGCTGCCGTCAGGTTTTGCAACCGCGAGTGCGGGCAGCGCCGCCCCGTCCTTGACGTCTTGCGTGAGATAGTAGAGACGGCTGCCGTCGTTGCTGAATGACACCGCAAAGTTGGCCGGCAGCGACGAGCTCATCTTCTGCATCGCGCCTCCCGTCGATGGGATCGTATAGACGTCGCTATCGGCCCCGTCGACCGGTTCATAGCGCGTCGAGCTGAAAAGCATCGTGCGATCGTCGGGCGACCATGCGGCGAAGCCTTCAGAGTACTGCCCGCTCGTGATCGCTTTGGCGCTGGATCCGTCGGCGTCGACCGTCCAGATGTGCTGATGGTCCTGATACACGTAGCCGGCGCCGTTGACTTGGAAGAAGAGTTGGCCGATCGTGCGGATGTCGGTGTTCTTTTGGTCCGCTTTCGGCGTAAACCCGGCTTTGGCGAAGTCGATGTAGGCCGCATGCGGCGGATCGCTCTGCGTGACGGTAAGCGCGATACGCTTGCCGTCGTGCGAGACGACCGGGCCCGAGACGCCCTCCTTGACGTGCGTCAACTGAACGACCGTTTCCGTCGCGAGCGTGTAGCGATAGAGCTGCGGCTTCTGCTTGGGCATCGTGCGAACGAAAACGAAGCTCTTGCCGTCGGGCATCCAGTCGTAGTCACCGTCGCCCAGGTGTTTGGTCACGTTGTGCGTCAGGTTTCCGGTGGCAGCGTCGACGAGCTCGATCGACCGGTCGTAGGTGTTCTTCGGACCGTCCATCTTCGACGACTCGACGAGCACGTGCGTCCCGTCGGGGGAGATCAACGCGCTGCTGAGGTAGGTCATCTTGAACAAATCTTCGGGCGCAACCGAAGCGGCCATCGCCGGGGCCGCGCAGCACACCGCAAAACAGAAGGCTGCCAGAAACTTTCGCATGACGTTCATAACGCGTCGCCTTCGGCATGCGCTTCGCGCTGCCTCGTCGAGTCGCGGCGTTTGAAGCGGTTTTCAAAGATTTTTGAGGAAGATCGCTCGATGAGGCCGCAGTTGCTGCGCCGGCTCAACACCTTCGATCTCGCATTGATCGCGGTCGGCATCGTGATCGGCTCCGGAATCTTCCGCACGCCGGCGGTCGTCGCACAGCGCGCACACCTGCCCGCGTTGATTCTCGGGTGCTGGTTTGCCGGCGGCATCATCGCGCTGATCGGCGCGTTCATCTTTGCCGAGCTCGCCGCGCGCCGGCCCTTGGACGGCGGACTCTACGGCTATCTGAAGGATGCCTACCACCCGGTCGTGGTCTTCGTTTTCGGGTGGACGTTCCTGTTCATCGTCAGCACGGGCGCAAACGCCGCCGCGGCGGTGCTGTTCGCGGGATACGTGGAGCCGCTGGCCGGGATAAACGTCGACACCCGGCTCGTCGCTGCAGTCACGCTTCTCGCGCTCGCTTGCATCAATCTCCTCGGGGTACGCCAGGGCGGCAACTGGCAAAACGCGACGACGGTATTGAAGGCCGGCGCACTGGCTGCATTGATCGTCGTTTGCCTGTCGGCGCATCCGCAGGCTCACCAGGCCGCAACGCAAGTGCTGAGCGATCGCGTGGGACTTCTCGGTGCGCTGGGCGTCGCGATGCTTCCCATCCTTTTCAGCTACAACGGCTTCCAGAACGCTACGCTCATTTCTGCCGAAACGATCGAACCGGCGCGAACGATCCCGCGCGCGCTGCTGATCGGAATGATGGCCGTCGTCGTGCTCTACGTCTTAGCCAACTTCGGATATCTGCACGTTCTGGGCGCGACGGCACTGGCCGGCAGTACGGTTCCCGCCGCGGCTGCGATGGACGCGGTCGTCGGCCCGATCGGCGAAAAGCTCATCGCGATCGCGATTGCACTCTCGACGCTCGGCTACCTCAGCACGTGCATGCTCGTCCACCCTCGCGTCTACTATCACATGGCCGCCGACGGTCTATTCTTCCGGCCGCTGGCATGGGTCAGCGAATCTCGACGGGTACCCGTCGTCGCGATCTTGCTGCAAGCCGTCATCGCGTCGGCGATCGCCCTGAGCGGAAGCTACGAGCAAATCATCAACTGGGTCGTTTTACCGCAATGGCTCTTTTCGGGTCTGGCGGCCGTCGCGCTCTTCATCTTCCGCCGGCGTGATGCCGGCAAGCCCGCGCCGGCCACGCGCGTGCCGGGGCATCCGTATACGACGGCACTGTTTATCGCCGCTCTCGCCGGGATCTTCATTAGCGAGTTCGTCATCTATCCGCGCGACACCGTGTACGGCATTGCCGTACTCGTCAGCGGCGCAATCGTCTTCGCGGTGTGGCAGCGCCGGCGGCGCCCGCCGCAGCCGCAGATAACGCCGTAAGGCCGTCGCCGACCGAAGCGAACCGGCGGTAGCTATTTTGCCGCTGCTCCACGCGTCCCCAGCCATGGAAGATCAACGTGTGGCCGTTATACTGCTGCTGCGCGACCGTGACGTCCCACAGATCGGGCAAGACCTGGCCGAAAGCTACGGTGATATCGGCGGAGTCGGTGTGCGCGGGTAAGACGCTCGGGTGAAAGTGCAGCGCAACGATACGATGCGACGGTTCGTCGATCCACATCGTTCCGTCGCCGTGCTCGTCGTCGCGCTCGAGGCTCGTGAAATCGACGGCAACTGCTGCGGCCGGGCATCGTTCGCACGGAGCTGACCCGGCACTAAAGCGGTACTCGGCTAGATACTTCGTATCGATCGGTAAGTGGTAATCGTCTTCAACGTAGGTCGGTTTGTTCGCATCGTCGCCGAGCGTGCGCATCTTCACCACGGCGCCGTCGTCGCGCAACACCATCGCGCGCGAAGAGCGGTCGACGTTGTGTGCCGGGCCGTGCTCCGTGTAACGGTAAGCAAGCGAAAACGCGGTGACTCCATGGCGTGTTGCGGCAAGCGCCCGTGCGGCATCGCCGGCGAGCGTTCCGGCGTCGGTCGCCGGCGCCGCCCCGAGCCCCGCGATGACGACCAGGAGCGCAAGTTTTGACCACATGGCGAACAGGCTTCTACGAGCGCCCCTGCGTAATCCGCCGTACATGAGCAGCGTACGGGTTTTAGTCGGCACCCGTAAGGGCGCGTTCGTTTTGCGCTCGGACGGGACGCGAAAGAGCTGGCAGGTCGACGGACCGTTCTTTCCCGGATGGGAGATCTATCACGTCAACGGCTCGCCCGCCGAGCCGAACCGCATCTACGTTTCGCAAACCAGCGGCTGGTTTGGGCAGCAAATGCAACGCTCGGACGATGGCGGCAACACGTGGGAACCCATCGGTAACGAGTTTCTCTACGCCGGCGAGACCGGCACCCATCAATGGTACGACGGCACGCAGCGGCCTTGGGAGTTCAAGCGCATTTGGCATCTCGAACCATCGGCTACCGATCCCGACGTCGTCCACGCCGGCGCAGAAGACGCCGCCATCTTCCGCTCGGGTGACGGCGGGAAGACGTGGACCGAACTAGCCGCGCTGCGCAACCACGATTCCGCGCCGTCGTGGCAACCGGGTGCCGGCGGCATGTGCCTGCACACGATCATCTTCGATCCAAAAGATCCTCAACGAATCTTCGTCGCGATCTCGGCAGCCGGCGCGTTTCGCAGCGACGACGGCGGGCAATCCTGGAAGCCGATCAATCGCGGGCTCGTTTCGCAGTACATTCCCGACCCCGGCGCGGAAGTTGGCCACTGCGTTCATCGGCTTGCGATGCACCCGTCGCGTCCCAACGTGCTCTTCATGCAGAAACACTGGGACGTCATGCGAACCGACGACGCCGGCGAATCGTGGCGCGAGATTAGCGGCGATCTGCCAACCGACTTCGGTTTCGCCATCGACGTGCACGCGCACGAGCCGGACACCGTTTACGTCGTACCGATCAAGAGCGACGAGCAGCACTTCCCGCTCGAGGGCGCGCTGCGCGTCTATCGCAGCCGCAGCGGCGGCAACCAATGGGAGCCGCTAACGAAGGGACTGCCGCAGCGCGACTGCTACGTCAACGTCCTGCGCGACGCGATGGCCGTCGACGATCTCGATTCGTGCGGCGTCTATTTCGGAACGACGGGCGGGCAAGTCTACGCGTCCGCCGATGCGGGCGAAACGTGGTCGGCCATCGTTCACGACCTTCCCGCCGTGCTATCAGTCGAGGTACAGACGCTGGCGTGATCCGAGTCGTGCTTCCGTCACACCTGCGCACGCTCGCTCGTATTGAAAGCACCGAGGTGGCTCTCGACGTGGATGGCGATGCAACGCAAGCAACGGTGCTCGATGCGCTCGAGGAACGTTTCCCCGTTCTTTGCGGGGCCATTCGCGATCGCACGAGCGGGCGACGCCGGCCGTTCATCCGATTCTTCGCGTGCCGTCGCGACCTGTCGCACGAGTCCCCCGACGCTCCCCTTCCCGGTGCCGTGCGCGGCGGCGACGAGCCCTTCCTGATCGTCGGCGCCATCGCCGGCGGGTAGGAAATGGACGTCCTCGTGCATATTCTTGAGTTCATAAAGAGGAGGGAATCGCCGTGGCTGGGACGCCTCGTTATCGCCTAGCGTTCTTCACCGTCGCCTTCGGGGCGCTCGCCG